>NZ_CP066797.1 GCF_017161565.1 Erwinia amylovora | reverse complement strand
GGTTTTCGACTCCTGTTAGCTAAACTGCGCCATACCAAAGATCGGCGTTGAGGCTGTCGCCATATCCCGCCGCTCAATCAACCCCGCGCTGCGTGCGTCATAACCCGCGCGAATGGCTGAGGCAAACGCCTGCGCCATGCCTAACGGGTCCTGTGCCCTGGCCACGGCGGTATTCAGCAGGATGCCATCAAAACCCATCTCCATCGCCTGTGCGGCCTGACTTGGCGCACCGATCCCCGCGTCAATAATCAGCGGAATATCTTTAAACCATGAACGCATGGAACGCAGCCCCTCAATATTGCGCAGCCCCTGCCCGGAGCCAATCGGCGCGCCCCACGGCATCAGCAGTTTACAGCCCGCCTCAAGCAGCTTTTCGCCGAGGATCAGGTCTTCGGTGGTGTAAGGGAAGACCTGAAACCCGTCGGCGCAGAGAATGCGTGCCGCTTCCACCAGGGCAAATGGATCAGGTTGCAGCGTGTCGGCATGACCGATCACCTCCAGTTTTATCCAGCGGGTATTAAACAGCTCGCGCGCCATATAAGCCGTGGTCACCGCCTCCTTAACCGTGTGACAGCCCGCCGTATTGGGTAAAACCCGCTTGTTCAGCTGCGTCAACAGCGCGCGAAATGCCCCGCCCTGACTGCCTTCGCGGCGCAGGCTGACGGTAATAATTTCACTGCCCGAAGCCTCTATGGCCTGTTGCAGGATCTGCGGTGAGGGGTAACCGGCGGTGCCGAGTAAAAAACGGGATTGCGGCACAAAGTCGTAAAACATCGTTCAGCCCCCCTGCATTGGTGCCAGCACTTCCAGTGCACAACCTTCGGTAAGCGGTTGTGAATCGTATTGCGATCGCGGCACAAACTGGCCGTTGACGGCGCTGGCAATACAGCCTGCATCAATCTGCCGTTCATGCAGTAATTCCGCCAGGGTACGGGCGTGGGTATCGATCGAACTGCCGTTGAGTTGAATTTTCAAATCAGGTTTTCCTGCGTCAGTTGTTGCATCAGTTTTTCCGCCATGACCGGCGCGAGAAGAAATCCGTGGCGGTACATGCCGTTGAGATACCAGGTGCCGTTGCGATGGCGAATATCAGGGATATTGTCAGGCAAGGCCGGACGCAGCCCGGTACCGCTCTCAACTATCCGCGCCTCTGCCAGAGCCGGGTGGATGCCGTATGCCGCGCTCAGCAGTTCCATCATGGCGCGGGCGCTGATTGGGCTGCTGTCATGGCTCTCCACCATGGTGGCGCCGAGCATAAAATGCCCTTCCGCACGCGGCACCAGGTAGCAAGGGAAGCGGGGATGAAGCAGGCGGACAGGGCGTGAGAAGCGCAGGTCATCGCTGTGCAGGATCAGCATTTCGCCGCGTACGGCCCGCAGGCCGGGCATCTGGGCCGCCGCGTGGATGCCGCGACAGTCAATCGCCCGGCCGGCCGGCTGCCCGCCGTGAAAGTTGACGCCAGCTCGCCGTAATTTCTTGCGCAGTTGCTGCATGGCGCTGCGTGGATCGAGGTGAGCTTCTCCGGCAAAGAACAGGCCACGGGCAAAGCGTCCTGCCAGGTCCGGTTCCAGCGTACCAGGCTCTACCCACTGATGGGCATGCGTCATGCGGGCGAAGCGCGTCAGTTCGGGGGCATCGCGCGGCGGAGCCACCACCAGGGTGCCACGATGTTCCACGCCGTCAACGTGAGCGCACCACCACGGTGCCGAGCGTTGGCCAAGTTCAACCACCTCTGGCGGCGCGCTTTCTCCTTCACACCAGGGCGCGAGCATGCCGCCTGCCCAGTGTGATGCCGGCTGACGGTGCTCATCGGTGATCACTTCCAGTGATTCACCCCGTTCGGCGAGTAAGGTGGCGACACAAAGCCCGGTAACGCCATCGCCAATCACTGACCAGCGGCTCATGATGTGTGGTTTCCCGGCGACCGGATAAAAGCTGTGGATGTTGTCACGTAAGCCTCTCAAAACATGCGGAGACCCGTGATACAGGAAAGGGGAAAAAGGCGGGGCGGTGTCGGGCATGCCCTCGCGGCAGGTATCTTCAGCGGTTATCAAGATACGAGTCTTCCTACGCCAGTATCAGCTGGGTCAGGTTCTAAGGGTCGCTAAGCCGCGAAAATCGCTATCAGCCTCTCAGCCTCTCAGTCTCTCTGGCGAGACTCCCCTGACAGGAACTAGTTGTATTTTACCCGGTGGTCTGCCGTCAAGTCGGACCCTGTAAATAATTCTGTGTAACTGCCGCCGTATTGAAGGTGATCGCCTGGGCGGTCACTTCTGAGAAAAGGCATTTACACGGAATTCGGCACAGGCTCATCCTGAGTAAGATATAACCTTGATCTAACCAACTTTACCTGACCAACAAGTGCGCGTGTGATTAATATGTGTTCAATAAGAGGTGTGCTTTATGGAAAAGGTTAACATCTACGATGCCAAAACTAACCTGTCCAGGATAGTTCAAGAGGTAGCCCGGACGGGGGAGACAGTATTGATAGCTCGCAACGGCCATGCCTTAGTGAAAGTAATTGCCTACAAGGAAGAGAAACCTAAGCGCAAGTTAGGCTTCCTGAAAGGAAAAGGTAGTGTTCCGGCTGATTTTGACAACCTGAACAGCAATGAAATACAGGATATGTTTGAAGGAAAATACTCTTAATGATTTGCTGTAGACACCAACATTCTCTTGTTCATGGCCTATGAGCCAGAAAGACTTGCTGAGAACGTTGTAGCACTACTGGAAGACGCTGATCTGACCCTCTGCTTCAGCGCTGCCAGCATATGGGAAGTGGTCATTAAAAGCGGTTTGAATAAGCCTGATTTTGATGTAGGCCCTGAAGAGTTCAGGAACGGCTTGTTTAACGCAGGCTTGCTCGAAATACCCGTTAAAAGCGAGCATACGCTGATTGTAGCTGACTTACCTGAGAAACGACACAAAGACCCTTTTGATCGTCTCATAGTGGCTCAGGCGAAGCATAACAAGGTGCCGTTGATAACGAGTGACAGTAAGCTGATTGAGTTTGTCAGTGATTACATCACTATCATTCCCAATAAGTATGGACTGCCCCCGCCCCGGTAGACGATCTTGCCCTATTGTTTGAGCAGAGGAGGAACGTATGGGTACACCACGATTTACACCTGAATTTAAGGAAGAAGCTGTCCGTCAAATTACGGAGCGTGGCTATTCCGTTGCTTGTAGTGGCACACTGAATGTAGCCACCTGAACAGAGGTGATATGCTCACCTCAGAACATCGCAGGCACCCCAATGAAAAGAAGAAATTTCAGCTCAGAGCTGAAACGCGAATCCGCGCAGCTGGTTGTTGATCAAAGTTACACTGAGGCTGAAGCGGCCAGCGTTATGGATGTTGGCCTCTCCTCCATGGTCACAAGTGGGCCAGCCTAACCTTTTCATTCATGAGATGAGTCACGTATGGCAACGTGAACGGCGAAAATTCGGCTTCAGCAGGCAGTATATCCGGTGCACTCTTTTGTGATCGCGAGCGTGGTAGCTGAAATGCCTGCTTCACGGCAGACATCCTCCACCGTTCTGCCAGCTTCGACGGACTTCAGAACGGCGATGATCTGGTGTTTGGTGGTCGGGCTGTAGGCAGGGTGTTCTCCTCAGGGGATATAATCAGTATGCCGGAAGATCTCTAAAAGTGAATAGTACTATTATGCGGGATGGTGACACGGCTACAGCGTGTGTTTCGTCTGTATAAAATATCAATGACGACATAATAATTATTCATGCTCTGTAAGCCAGTTATCAACAAGTTGGTTAATTACATCAGTGATGGATGTACCATTTTTTACACAAGCCGCTTTAAAGCGAGTGTGTTTTTCTTCGTTAAAGTTGACGTTTACACGCTTACTTTTTCCAGAAGGAAGCGGACTATCGACAACTTTGTCCAGATCTCGATGTTCCCCGAAGGTCATTTTTTTACTGCTGGTATGGTTTTTTTCAAGTGCCATAATATCACTCCCAAAATAATTACACTGGTGATGCAATGAGTATATGAGCTTTTGTGTATATACACTTATGAGCGTATGAGCTTATGTGTATAAGAGTATATGAGTCATTACTCAATATGACTAACTATCTCTTTAGTAAGCATTTCTATCTCACCCTTAGCTGCACCATCATTTGACTCAAACACACTTTCCCCGTCCAGTATGGATTTCACATATATCTGACGCTGGGTAATTGCTGTTCGAAAAGGGTTAACGCCTGTGTCTTTGATACTTTCCTTCAAGACTTTGAGCATGGTGGCTTGTTCAATCTTACGGGTGATAAGGAATCTCGCCTCGACTTTTCGGCTATATGCCTGAGCCTCAAGAACCGTTACAACACTCCCTGCGGCCGAGAAATCTAACGGACTTGGTGTTACAGGAATAATCACAAGATCGCTGACCATAACTGCTGCTGATGTGATCACTGACAGAGAGCCAGCACCGTCAACTATAGTGAAATCATATTCTGCTAAATCCTTCCTGATCCCGTAAACATCCTTTTCCGAAGCTGCGGTGAAAACGTCAAATGCTGCGTTACCCGTTTTGCTCCAGTTGGTCAGGCTCATCTGTGGATCGGTATCAACAACCGCAATGTTGTACCCTGCGCGCGCCATTGCAGCACTAACGTTAATAACAGCAGTTGTTTTACCTGAACCGCCCTTGGGATTTAGAAAAGAAATCACTTTCATGCTCAAAACCTCAATTGAGTATATACTCATTTACTCTTATGTGTATATATGATTGCATATTGTTCGGGGTGAGTAAAGATGAATACACACAAAAACTCAAATGAGATTATACTCACATACTCATTTGAGTTTTTGTGTGAATGAGCATGAGCGAAAAAAAACCGTCAGGCAAACTGTTGATCTGCACCAGCCGCCCGTCGTGACCGACGAGCAGAAAACACGACTGGCTGCTCTGAAAGCAATGCCTGATGACCGGACAGACTACGGCGACGCCCCCCCCCTGGCTGATACCATCCGGGCGACATCAGACAGGCTTCCCGAACCTTAGCAGCAGGTCACATCGCGTATTGATGCCGACGTGCTGGCATTCTTCAGCGCATACCGGTCGTTACCAGACACGCATTCATGCCGTGCTGCGTTCCTGCGTCGAAGCGCACAAGGATGAATGCCAGATGCTGCATTAGCGGCGTCTCCGGTTTTTGCCATGGATCTGTGGCTTGCACCGAACAGAAAGGTACCGGGGATAACGAGCGAAGCGGGGCCGTCTGGACGAAACCTCACAGCTCTGAAGATGCCGTACGCTTCCCTCTGGCCGCGACCTCATGCACCCACTTGTATTTACCCGTCGGGTTTTTGCGGATTTCAGTCGTCAACTTCTTGTCGATGGCCTGTGATGGCCACAAGGGTCTCCAGCTCTTCAACCGATGTTTAACAAAAATAGCCATAAGGCGGATATTTATGCCCCGGTAATCCTGTGGAAAGGAAATAACGTGCCGCAGAAGGTGGTGAAGGAATTTGGCGGTGCCAGCGTTCTGGAAGTGGTCAGGGACGATAGGGGCATAAATAAATTACCAGCGATCGATGTATCGCCAGATATTTATGTACGAAAATGGTCGGTTTAGTACATCGCTGTGGTGGCGTGTCTGAAAGTCAGTGTATTTCATTTCGGACATGCATTATAATTCATACCCCTATTCCGTACAGAAAATGTCACCATGTCACGAGTCTTCGCCTATTGTCGTGTATCCACGCTGGAACAGAATACGGATAATCAGCGCCGTGAGATTGAAGCGGCCGGTTTTTCCGTTAAAGCTCAGCGTCTGATTGAGGAACACATCAGCGGTTCGGTTGCCGCCAGTGAGCGTCCCGGTTTTATCAAGCTGCTTGATCGCATGGAAGAGGGCGATGTGCTGATTGTCACCAAACTCGACCGCCTGGGACGCAATGCGATAGATATCAGGAAAACAGTTGAACTGCTGGCTGATTCAGACATTCGGGTTCACTGTCTGGCACTTGGCGGTGTGGATCTCACCAGCCCTGCCGGAAAAATGACCATGCAGGTGATTTCCGCTGTGGCGGAATTTGAGCGCGATCTGCTGCTTGAGCGCACGCATTCCGGCATCGCTCGTGCTAAAGCGTCAGGAAAACGCTTCGGCCGGCCTCCTACCCTGAATGATGATCAAAAGCAATCTGTTCTGGCTCGTCTGAGTACAGGGATGAGCGTCAGCGCAGTGGCGCGTGAGTTCAAGACAACACGGCAGACCATTCTCAGAGTGAGAGCTGCCAGCCTGATGAGCTAAAGCGACAAAGTCCCTTTTCATCACTGACAGCGACGGGTAAATACATTTCAGAACAGATTGCCGTGTATCTGCCGGTATGCAAAAGAGTGACAATAGCCGTTTACTGTGCCTGCCTCCAATGGTTGCAAACTGGAATGTTGCAACAAAAGCAGGATGTTGTAACTAAATAGCGGTGCGCATAATAATCAGGTACGCTATCAGGGACAGCCATCCCGAAAGGATACATTAAGATAAAATCACAAAATAATCAGGTGAAACAGAACTTTATCTGCTCATGATTATCGTTTAAAGTAGAATGATATATTCAATTAATTACAGGAAGAATACCAATGGACATCAAAAGTGAGAAAGGAGCAAGCATATACAGCCCTCTCGTACTCAAACTATACGACACATGGGTACTTAACATATCCAACAACTACGCGTGGCGTTGCAATACTGATAATATACTTCTTCCTCACTTTAAGCAGAATATGGCAAAACGCCATTTAGATATTGGCGTTGGCACCGGTTACTATCTGGCAAAGGCCAAACAAAGCTCTGACGCGATAACCCTCCTGGATCTCAACCCAAATAGCCTTGCTGCCGCAAAAAAACGAATTGGTGCTCACAGAATAAAACATGTGTTACAGCACAACATATTTACGCCATTACCCGAAAGCGAAAAGAATAAATATGACAGCGTTTCAATGTATTATTTACTGCATTGTTTACAGGGGAATATAAAGGAAAAAGCATCAGCGATAGAAAATGCATCACAAGCCTTAACTGAAGAGGGAACGCTCCATGGAGCAACTATCTTAGGAAGCGGGGTTGAACACAATGCCTTTGGCCGATATTTAATGAATGTTTATAATAAGAAAGGTATTTTCAGCAATAAATTTGATTCTCTGGATGATTTAAAAAGCGTGTTAGAACACTATTTTGATCAAGTTAAAATCCAACAGCATGGTGTTGTTGCCGTATTTACAGCGACAGGAAAAAAATAGAGTCTCAAATGTCTGCCTTGCCTGTCTCAGGCAAACGGCAGTGGAGTGGGTCGGGTTTATTTTAAATAAAACATCTCTTTATCCTGTGCGATCCCTTCCCGTTACCTGAATCAGGTTAATGGGAAGGGGATAAAATGATGAACGGTTGTCGACACAACCGTTATTCTGTCCGATCGCTTGCCGTAATGTTTACCAACCACAGGGACACGCACTTTTTCAATGCGTCATCTCTTTAACGACCAATTCAAGCTGGAAGAGTCGTTTCTCGCCCCGAAGGGCGAGAAGAATGTTATACCTCGGGGAAAGGCATAGAATTACCCGGCGCTTCCCGGTGGATATGCAGGAAGGTCAGATGGCGTTCATACTGGTCGAGAATGTCATTGATGATCTGCTCCTTCGTGTAGTCCATCAAATCGTTGCCCTGCGTACCTTCCAGCAGGAAAGTTTCCAGGCGGAAGTAGTCAGACTTACCGCTGCGTGCGCGGTAGGTAAACGCCGGCACAGAATAGCGCTGTGGCCATATCTGGTAGAGGAAGCTCTGCTCATCGGCTAAATCGACCAACAGCTCAAGATGGTTCAGACGTTCGTCGTCCACGGCAGGCAGTTCATTAACCTGCACTTTCGCACCACGGTGCTCCAGTTCGCGCCCCACTTCTTCCATAGCCGGACGACACACGTTATCCAGCATTTTACGGGTGTGAGTGGTACCCGGGTAGTTCATCACGCGTGAAATACGCTGCTTCCAGTTCAGGCGGTCCACCGTTACAGGCGGCGTATTGACCGTCGCACTGGCGCGGCGATGATCTTCTACCCGCAGCGATTTATACAAACCGGCCATGACGAAGAAGATGACAAAGCTGAAGGGCAGCCCCATGATCACCGTGGTTTTCTGCAGCGCCGTTACGCCGTTCACCATCAGCATCCCCATCGTCAGTACGCCAATGGTCACCGACCAGAAAATACGCAGCCAGTTTGGCGCATCATTATTGATGTCGGCAAGACGTGAAGTAAAGTTGCCCAGCACCAGCGAACCTGAATCGGCGGATGTGACATAGAACAGCAGACCGGTGATGGTGGCAACCGAAGCACTGAACGTGAAGCCGGGATATTGCGCCAGCAGACTGTAGAAACCGCGCTCCGGGTGCGCCAGCGTTTCCTGAGCCAGCGCCAGATTACCGTGGATGATTTCGTTCAGCGCGCTGTTACCGAAGATCGACAACCACAACAGGGTGAAGATAAACGGAATGGTCAGCGTACCCAGTACAAACTGGCGAATGGTACGTCCGCGCGAGATACGCGCCAGAAACAAACCGACAAACGGTGACCAGGCTACCCACCAGGCCCAGAAGAACAGCGTCCAGTTGTTCATCCATTCTGCTGGGCGATCGAAAGCAAAGCTGTCCAGCGTCATGCCCATAAAACGGTTGATATAGTCACCCACGTTAAGCACCAGTGCGTTGAGCAGGAAGCTGGTGTCACCAACAAACAGCACAAACAGGATCAGTCCAAAGGCCAGCAGAACATTCAGCTCTGACAGTAAGCGGATACCTTTATTGACCCCGGAAGTGACTGATATCGTGGCCATAATCACCGAAAGCACGATCAGCCCGGCTTGCGCCGTCAGGCCTTCAGGCACGTCAAACAGCACCTTAAGCCCGTAGTTAAGTTGCACTACGCCGATACCGAGAGTGGTGGCAATGCCAAAGATGGTACCCAGCACCGCGGCAATATCCACCGTATGCCCAATTGGACCGTTAACACGTTTACCGAAAATCGGATACAGCGCCGAACGAATAGTCAGCGGCAGGCCATAACGATAGCTGAAGTAGCCCAGCGCGATGCCCATCAGAGCGTACATCGACCATCCGGTCAGCCCGTAGTGGAAAAGGGTCCACACCATTGCCTGGCGGGCCGCTTCCAGCGTCTGCCCCTGACCTTCCGGCGGCATCATATACTGGGTTACCGGCTCGGCCACTGAGAAGAACATCAGGTCGATACCAATCCCCGCAGCGAACAGCATCGCAGCCCAGCTCATGAGACTGAATTCGGGCTTCGACTGTTCCGGCCCGAGCTTGATCGAGCCAAAGCGTGAACAGGCCATGAAAATAACGAATACAATGTACAATGTGGCAGCCAGCAGATAATACCAGCCAAACGTGTTTGAAACCCAGTTAAGGGTACGGTTAATCCAGCGATCGGAAAATTCGGTAAACAGGATAGTCGTCAGGGAAAATAGCAGAATAAGTACTGCTGAGGTATAGAAAACCACGGGGTTAATACGATCTTTCTGTGGCTTTTCTGGTATTTCAGTCGCTGGCATGATGTCATCCGAAAAAATGATCAAGAAGAAAAAACTGAAGTCCGCTCTGCGAAGCGCGCATTAGCGCATACTGGGTAAAATCCGCCGCATATCCGCTAATTACACTGGGAGAACCATCAGGATGTCAGTAGTGTAGTCTGTTGATTTCTTTTTTTTATTTTTTATTCAAACGTCCTCCTGAAAGCCGTCGTTCCGTAAGCAAGAAGATAAATGATAGTTTTTATTGATTGCGCATTCAATTAAAAAAAGGGAGGCTGTTGTTTGTCGCGTAATATTTATCCGATAACGCCTGCTGTCGCCATATGCCTGATCGCGACAGAAGGACAAGATATTTCCAGCCAGAACAGCAGATATTCCGCGCAGCGGTCCGCTATAATTTTGCAGAAAAAATGACCATCACCGGAGAAGGACATGCCTGAAAGGAAATCAAAGGGCGGGAAAAATGCCACCTCAACGCCGCACGACCTGGCATTTAAACAGTTTCTGACCCATCCCGATACCGCGCGGGATTTTATGCGGCTGCACCTGCCGCCGCATCTGCAGACCGTCTGCGATCTCAACACGCTGAAACTGGAGTCAGGCAGCTTTGTTGAAGAGAGCCTGCGCCCGTACTTCAGCGACGTGCTGTACAGCCTGCAAAGCACCACCGGCGATGCCTACATTCACGTTCTGATTGAACACCAGTCGACGCCGGATAAACATATGGCCTTCCGGCTTATCCGCTACGCGGTGGCGGCGATGCAGCGCCATCTCGATGCCGGGCATCAAAAGCTGCCGCTGGTTATCCCGGTGCTGTTCTATACCGGCAGGCGCAGCCCTTACCCCTACTCCACCTGCTGGCTGGATGAGTTTGACGACCCGGCGCTGGCGGAAAAGCTCTACGGCGGTGATTTTCCGCTGGTTGACGTGACGATTATCCCTGATGATGAAATCATGGGCCACCGCAGCATGGCGGCGCTGACGCTGTTGCAGAAGCACATTCACCGTCGCGATCTGGCCGATATGCTGGACAACCTGACCACCCTGCTGGTAACCGAGCACATAACGGGACAGCAGCTGGTTTCATTGATAAACTATCTGCTGCAGGCAGGCGAAACCTCTGACGCCGAAACCTTTGTACGCAAACTGGCACAGAAGGTGCCGCAATACGAGGACAAACTGATGACCATTGCACAACAGCTTGAACAGAAGGGCATCGAGAAGGGGCGGGCCGAAGCACGAGCTGAAGCGCTAACTGAAGGTGAGCATAACGGCGAGCATAAAGCCGCGCTGAGGATCGCCCAAACCATGCTACAGCAAGGTTTCGACCGCAATATCGTGATGGAATTAACCGGCCTTTCCGAAGACGACATGGCACAGATTGAAAAGGATCGCGTCGCCCGGGCTGGCAGAGCCTTATCGCGGCGGTGAATGGCTTTTCTCCGTAACTTTTGACGCACCGTTCGGGTTTGATTCAAAACGATGGTTAACGAACCTGACCCGGCAGTATGCCCGGACGGTAGCGACATTAACAATGTGAAGGCCATGCCGGGTGAGCTTTTTTGCTTCAAAATTTGAAGTCCGGGACGCTGGCCTTCTCTCTGTTACGATCTGCATGGAATCCTCTTCCTGACCAACTCCGGTGCATGGTTGGCTGGCGTGAACGCCATGCCTTGTCATCCCTATTTTGAAAATATCTCCGGTTTTAAATTTATTAAATGTATTTTCTTTAGACAAGGCAGCCAGATATCGCCATATCGCAGCTTCTCTCACGCCGGGCCGGAATAACGCGGAAGGTGTGAAGCGGGTATTCATTTGGACCTGAAGTGTTCTGACCTTAGCAACACCACCACGAATACATTTTTGGTGACGGATTCCCACGAAAATTATCCGTTAAACTCGGTGACGTTCTGAAAGACCGTGTTCCGCATCTGGCAGAAGCCCGCCAGCGTTCGGCGCACTGGATCGTGCGGGCAGCTATCGCCCGGTACGTTGAACGCGAGGATAAACGGGTGGCCTGTCACCAGGATGCCATCCTTGCCTGACAGGAATATCAACGCACGGGTCTTCACCCTACGACGGAAGAAGCGCACACCTGGCTGGCTCAGCGCACAGAGGTCCGGCACGTGGAGCCGCCGGAATGCCACAACTAATCCGGACACCGCAGGCGCTGGCAGATGTGCAGCCCCGTATCGCTTGTCTACCAGAGATACCGGTGCGGCCCGCAATGCCGTCAGGGACACCGCGGCAGCGTTAAAATCCTCGCTCATCAGCCTGACTCCGACCGGCCAGAAGAAGAACTGCCTCCGTCATACCGGGAATGGCCGGTCAGCTTCGGGAGCAAGGGGGATGTGACGCTGTACCGAATGGAAGATGATGCAGTGGCTCCCCTGGCCATCAGGCAACAGAGAGAAAACGGCGGGTCATAATGTCGGCCCCTGAGACTGCCGCAATCTGGCGCGGGACAGCTCTGTCACCTCCTCACGCTCAGTCCATGAGAAATCGCATCCGGCCCGCTGTCTTCGACGCTACTGAGCAGTACAGGAAACAAACAGGCAAAATAATCTGTACCCCGTAGCGGGCATTATGCCGTTCGCGTTCACCAGGATGATAGTGAAATATCGTGTCTGCCAGCAGTATGTTCAGTGAATTGTTAAAAAAAGCTTTTTTCTGATAAAAAATAACTAATAATCAGCATGTTATATTATTAATCCATTTTCTTATCACCTCGCATGTCAGTAACCCACATGTATCGTCAATGACGAAACAAACCAAGGAAAGGCGATCCGGGGATATCTCTTTCAGGAACACAATTTTTCGCAAAACAGGATGGATCTTGCGCGTCATCAGGGGGACAGCCACCGGATGCACTAACGAGAAATGCGCGGCGGGTGTAACCGACTAAAAACGCATTGACCTGGCGTGGCAAATAGCTAAGGTTGATCTTAGTTCAACAACGAATAAACTCACTTTCCCGCTGAAGGAGTAAGAAATGGCGACAGAATACGCGATGATTGCCGGAGGCTGCTTCTGGTGTACTGAAGCCGTATTTAAACAGATTAATGGCGTGGAGTCGGTTGAGAGTGGCTATATTGGTGGCCACACCGAAAACCCAACCTACAAACAGGTGTGTAATGGTGACACAGGGCATGCCGAAGCCATCCGCATTGGTTTTGATCCGGAAAAGGTTAGCTTTGGCGATCTGCTGGATATCAGTTTTGCCACCCACGACCCAACACAGCTCAATCGCCAGGGAAATGATATCGGCACACAGTATCGCTCTGCCATATTCCCGACCAGCGCACAACAGGCGGAAGAAGCCATAGCGGCAATTGCACGGGCCCGGAGTGAGTACAGCGATCCGATAGTGACATCCATTGAAGCCGGTGCTGCCTGGTATCCGGCGGAGGACTGTCACCAGGATTACTGGGCTGGAGAAGGGCAGGAAAACCGTTACTGTCTGGCAGTCATTCCGCCCAAGTTGCAAAAGCTGCGTAAGCGCTTTGCGGCCTATGCCGTCTCAGAATAATGCTCTGCTCGCGCCCGCCTTATTCCGGCTGGCGCTGCGGAAACGGCCTGATCTGCAGGGTCCCGTTTTTGATAGTCGTTATGATAAAAGATATCTTGTTTCGTCACTGAATTTTCACTTCTCCTTTATGGGCAAATACTCGGATTTTTCCCTGTAAAGCTAAAAAAAACTGATTTAACCTTGCCACTATCCTTAACAGGAAGAACGACGTATTCACGGCTTCGCAGATCCCTTTCCCCCCTAATCCCTCCAGAATTTATTAACATTTTCCGTCGGATTGCTCATAGCAGAATTCTGACAGTGATGATTTTCGCTTACTTAGCCATAACGCAACAAATATATGCCAGCGGATATCCCTAAAAACCTCAGTGCGATTACAGAATTACAGAATTACAGAATTACAGAATTACAGAATTACAGAATTATCAAACAGGCTGCATTTAAATACAGTTAATCTTAACACAGAATGGGACAGAACAAGAA
Organism: Erwinia amylovora; assembly: GCF_017161565.1. Taxonomy (NCBI): domain Bacteria; kingdom Pseudomonadati; phylum Pseudomonadota; class Gammaproteobacteria; order Enterobacterales; family Erwiniaceae; genus Erwinia; species Erwinia amylovora. The sequence goes on along the minus strand of NZ_CP066797.1, from coordinate 14,810 downwards.
TAGATCTATTACAGAATTACAGAATTACAGAATTACAGAATTACAGAATTACAGAATTATCAAACAGGCTGCATTTAAATACAGTTAATCTTAACACAGAATGGGACAGAACAAGAATAGATCTCACGAAAGGAAAGACATCCGGCTTCTGAAATACGCCTGAAAAAATCAAGAGATACTAATCATTAATTCCGGTGAAATTATTTACTGATACTGATGACGGTATCTTGTCATCCCGTAATCCCGGGATGACCGTTTAATCACTCCAGGGGTAATTACGGCAACAAAAATGATCTCTTTTCTGAAGGGGAAAGGTGGGGCAGGGAAAACCACAACATTCATCAACATCGCTACCAGCCTCGCACGTAAAGGGCACAAGGTTGCGATGGTCGATACTGATCCTCAGGGCAGCATCAGTAACTGGTATAACGAGTCAAAATGTCTATTCGACCTTGCAGAGACATCATCGGAAAAAAGAAGTTTATAGCGTGCGTAAATATCTGAAAAATCATGATGATGTGGTCACTGATGGTGCCGTTGCCATTACCTCCGCAGCCGTCATGGTGAGCGATCTGGTATGAATTCCGGTAACACCTTCACTGCTCGACTTTGCTGCATATGCGACTATCCTGGCGGTTGTGGAGGCAAGAAAAAATTTACAGCCCGTCATTGCACGTTTTGTGATCGCCTAAAAGTGGCCTCCACGCGCACGCTGGAGGTTCTGCAAGCTTCGATCGAGGAAACAGGTGTCCCAGCGTTAAAAACCGCTGCAGTGCAGCGACAGGCTCATATACGCACTATGCTGGACGGGGTGCAGTGTTTGATACCACGGATGGAAGCGAAAAGGAGAAATTGAGGTTATGACTAACGAGATCCTGGATCTACTGGAATGAAAATGAAACTCGGCCAACACCGACAGTTAGCGCCTGCTCTGGACGCAGTAACTAAACCCGTTTCTGGCAACACAAAAAATTCAGATCAACATCGATGAATATTAACACCGCCGTTTTAAAACAGCCTGTTTTTACAGGGTCTACCGATTTTTTCGAACACTGGTTATTTGAGGATGAGCCAAGCTAACACCATTGACCCGGTTTGTGAAATTAATATTCCCGATATGTGATGCTGATCATTCCTCTTTTGTGATGTTGATCGGCCAAATATGGCAATAGTGTTTGTTCTTTTTTTATAGTTTAGATCTTTTACTTTTAGGGGCTGATTTATTATTAATAATCATTAGCTTACATGACTATATGTGGAGAGATTTCCTGCTACACGTGGAGTAATTTTATGTTATATGTGGAGAGATTTCCTGCTACACGTGGAGTTTTTTTCTGTGGATAACTTTCAAATTTATGAGAATCCCCCTATTCAGGGTTCCCCTGTGGATAACTCTCTTTACAGGCCATCCTGAAGTTCAGCACCCCCCTTCTTTCAGCGTAACGTTTTCCTGTAATTTTGAATATGTGGAGAAATTTCCTGTTCCTTCAAAACATCATTTTTGGCCTGTCATTATACTTACTTGATTAACGAAATTGATTACAGACTTTTCGTACACAAAACCATCATATTGGGCAGTTAAGTTAAATATGCACGTTACTCTTAATGTGGAAGAATTTTCTGATGCCATCATTACCTGTTCCTCTTAGGTGGAATAATTTTATGTACTGCCAGGCGTTACATCTCCATGTTACATGAGGAAAAAATCTCTTTTTTAACTCTGTTTTGTGATCTGGTCACTTCCCCGAACGTATGTGGAGAGATATGATGCCGTGCGCCAAAAGATCTTGGATCTGACAGTGAAATGTGGAGGAATTTTCTGTGGCAGGAGGGAGGTATTCTGGATAAATACGGTTCTGTGGGGAGCGCTGAACCAGTCTGGCCGGGTGAAATATGGAAAATAGCAGTTTTCTTATGTGGAGTGATTTCCTGTAATCATCGTCATGTATGTTGTTGATTTATATGAAATAAGAATGAAGTTAATTAACAAAAAAATGTAACTTATTACGTTGAGAACGCTAGTGCCCCTGTCGTCAGTGGGAGAAATTCCTGATAGCAGGAACATCAGTCGCCTCACATGTTCATGAGGGTGGCTGGACCCATGCGGAGGTTTTTTAGGTGACCTGGCTGTTTTGGCGTAATTAAGCTTTTGATATTACAAGGTTGTTTTTAGGTAATTTTTGCTTTACCTGCCTGCTTTTTGTGTGGAATAATTTTCAGAACATTCCACATCCGGATCCTGCTGCATGGAGCTGAACAAACTGACAGTAGTGCAAGGTAATGACCTCCTCGAGGGGGCTTACAGCGTGACGCTGGATGAAATGCGTTTGCTGAACCTTGCTCTGGCACAGATAGACAGCAGGAAACCGCAGCCGGACGCGCTCTACCGCCTTTTTCCTCATGATTATCAGCGAATATACGGTTTGAATCCTACCAGTTGCCACCGCCAGCTGCGTGAAGCTGCCGAAAGCCTCATGAAAAAACCGGTAACCATCTACCAACCCGATCGTAAGAGTGGCAAGACACGTACCGTGCAACTGTCGTGGTTTTCTCGTCTTGAGTACGTCAGCAGTGATGAGCAGAGCGCCGTTATACTGCGCTTTGGACAGGACGTTGCACCCTATCTTTATGAGTTAAAAGAGTCTTTTACCAAGCTCAATTTCACCAATATTGCCAAGCTCGATACGCCGTTCTCCGTGCGACTGTATGGCTGGTTGATCAAAGCTAAAAATCTCTATGGACGTAAAGGCAGTAAAGCAATTGAGGTGACACTGGCACTTGACTGGATGCGGGAGAAAGCAGGATTACAGGGAAAATATGAGGATTATCGTGATTTCAGGCAGAAATTACTGGAACCTACACTCGCGCGAATTAATGCCAATACCGATATCTCAGTGATATGGCACCCCGTCAAAAAAGGCCGTACCGTTGTGTCGATCAGGTTCTCTTATGTCGATGAATCCACGCCGGAAGCCAGTAAACCACTGCGCCCCAAATTCCCGCGCCGACCACGTGCTGCGGCCGGCTCAGAGCTGGAAGGTGCATGGGCTCGCCGTTGCATAGCCATTATGGAGCAATATCGGGACTGTCTGATCACTTACGATCGTACAGAGAAGGTTCCGCTGACGGATGTCAGAAAGCTTGCGGCTGGTATAAGATTATCGGCGATAAAATAGCCTGTAAGCGCGTGATGAGTGAAGTTAACGCGAGAGCTAAAAAATAGACTATTCAGCCAGAGCCTGTTCAGGCTGCTCAGAATGTTAATCAGGGGCCTTGCGTATAACGGTTATTTTTCCTTTTTGTTGACTATTGGTTAACGTTTTACTGCCGATGGTTTGCTCTTCAGCCGGTGGATAATATCCAGTCTCCTGAGGAGGGTTAGGTAATATAGCGAAACCATTGCAACCAGATAACACCGGGGTCAATATCAGAAACAATAAATGGTTTTTCCCACAGAGATGGCCTTTTCACAAAGTGAGGCACGATCATCAGGAAGTACCATATTTTGATCGGCATTGGGTAATTAGTCGAACATTACCCCAGCCTGCTGTGCTGCCCCGGGCATTATCCGCAAAGCCACTTTTGACCAGTCATTTTTCACTATCGACCACCCGGTGTTATTGCTGCGAAACTACGCTTCTGTAGCTCACCATAGCGATTCGCAGGCCCCCTGTCTCCATAAGCCCGTTTTCCGCCGAAACCCCGCAGAACGGCGGAAATACAGGGATATGAGTCCACTACGGCCATCTGTTTCACGGCCTGATGATAGCCACAGATTTGAGTACTTGCCTGATGCAGTGGTGCGTTATTGGTTTCCGGTCGAGTCAGGAACAAATTTTCCTTCACCACAGGCAGGTAACCGCCACCGATGTTGGAGTGTACGGCGGGCAGTGCCAGTCCCGGCCATGTGGGGTTAACGCTATTCAACGCAGAGTTGAACCGGCATTCATTTCAGCGGTGATATGGAAGACTTTCTCTGCCACACCAGGGCGCAGGGTAAGCTTCACATCACCGGTGTCCGCATTATTCGGGTTCAGACCACTTGCCGGTGCCGTCAAAAAAGACGCCAGGCGTCAGCGTTATTTCTCGTTTTTCTTTCTGTCTGGCCTGTTTATGCTGAGGTTCCGGCGCAGCATTTTTGGACCGTCTGCTCGTGCTGTGCCAGCTCGCTACCGGTCGGGATGGCTGATATGCCTGTTTTGGGAACGTCTTCCTGGTAAAGACCGTGTCAGACCCCTTCAACAGGAGCGGGCGCAGCTGTTGATGTTCAGACGGCGTTAAGTTCCGCTGTGATAACGGAGAAAAGCTGCGCGTGACGTTTGCGCAGGACGACTTCGACTGGGCGAGCGGGCAGCGATAAAGAGACGGGGCTGGATTAGGTACCGTCGGGCGAAAATTCGTGCGCGTTACAGAAATCCTTTATTGTCAGAAAGTTTTAGAGTACTGACGATAAATATCAAGCCTGACAGGGGTAAGGTGAACCAGGAAATTCATCTGGCTATTTGCATTTACTGCATAAGATGTCGGTGTTTTCATCATTAGGTTGAAGTTGAAAAACGATTGTTTATCCCTTTTTTCAGGCATGAAGTGCTGTCTGTTTCTTCTCCCTCATCGTGCAAAAGTCATGACGAAGGGGCGACTGGCTTCGGGTTATTGCACAGGGGGATGGGGTGATCAGACAGATCTTAACCTTTATATTTTCTCCAGGATGGAAAGAGTGCGGCTGTGTAACAGGGTCGAATTCGACTTTCTGGCGATAAAAATAAAAAATGAATGCGATAAATACATCTGATAATCAACGAATTAATTTTTTCTGTTTTGGAAAATTCTTAGAAAAAACCGGATGTGTGGATAAACACAGGTTTAGATGGAACTTGCTTTCTGGCATACAGTGTCGGGGTAAAGAGGATAATGAAATAACATATGGCCACGTTGGACGACGTGGCCAGCTGCCATTTACTTGATCAAGAAATCTTCAAGCTTTTTGCCGGCATCCAGAGCCTGCTTAATGACTGCAGGAGTTCGGCCCTGACCGGTCCATGATTTATGTTCACCATTTTCATCAGTGTATTCATATTTGGCAGGGCGAGGAGCACGTTTGGCACGAGGCTTACCCGATGTGTTTTCTGCTGAAGTCAGTTCGCTTAAATCGATACCGTCTTCCAGTAACATCTGACGATATTTAGCCAGTTTCTCTTCTTTCTCTTTAATCTCAGAAGCGATAGCGGCTTCTGCATCACGTCTTTCGTTCACTACTGCTTCCAGTTTTTCGAGCATCTCTTCCAGTTCAGACAAAGACACTTCACGCGCCTGGGCGCGAAGGGTGCGAATGTTATTTAATACTTTCAGCGTTTCGCTCATAACGGAATCCGTAACCTTGAGTTGATTTAAAATTGATAACTATTACAACGAGCACCAGTCTACAGACAAATGAATCGCGAAAAAACACTAAATCGAAAAAATGTCTCGTTAAAGGTTTTCCGGCATACATTTTAGTATGGTCAAGAACACCACGAATGAGAGCCATATTTATGACTTATGGGATAAATCTTAACAAAAAAGTAAAAAAAAAGATTGAATAAGGTATTAAGTTGAAAAATCACACCGGATTTATGTGAGGTAAACCACTATATATCCCGGCCAAAGCTGATTTTTGTGCGTATTAGAGGGGTGAGCGCTTCTCGCTTTATCCGCGGGTACGATATCTGTCATTGTGCAGGTTACGCCGTCACGTTTTATTCCGTCATAACGGAATAAAAATGAGCAACCGGCTTCCGCCAGTGCAGAGAAAACGTTTTTTCCCGGATAAAGATGATTAACAGGTTTATCTGCAGGCATGCTAAAAACCGCCGGAAGTATATTTTTGAGATTTTCGCTGCATGCCGGGAAAGGCTAAATAAGGATGAGACATGCCATTATCTTCAATTAGTTACAACATACACTTATTGTTTTTCTCTCCCACAGCGTGAGCTGCCTGGGCAGGCAGCGGGCTTTCGGCGATACCCGGCCATACAGCTTGTATTACGGCACCTCTGGTAAGCATTATTCTCTTTCCTGCTACAGGATTATTGTGGCAGGACTGTATCTCACGCAGGCGTATTGATCCGTTTTGCCGCCGGCTTCAAACCAAACGATATTGCAGACTAACAGTAACAGTATGGTTTCTGTTGGAAATGCCCGCCGCATCAGGGCGCAGTGACGCTGAGTCAGCGCTGCTGGTATCGATAATCTGTATACCGCCTTTGCCTTCTTCATATTTGTTGTAGCTGAATTCGGCAAACACGTTGGCAGCCAGGGTCACGTAATAACCGGCATCAACGGACGTACCGTGATAACCGGAATCAGAGGTCTTTGCACGGAACTTCAGGCTACGCATACCGTGTTCGTTGTTATCGTATTCCCGAACTCAGTCACCGGATTTAAGCAGTGTATTGAATGAGAAATCATTATTACGATATTGAGCCTTTCAAGTTCAGGTCATATACGTTGGCATAATTGACATCAGCGCCCGGATTCGAACAGTAACCGGTCCGGTCTGACCGGTTACTGTTCTGCCAATCGTAATCATGCATATGGCCTGATCATGAAACCAGTAACGTCCAACCACGGGCATTAAGCGCACCGGGAGAAATCAGCTTTCATCATCGCGACGTTTTTGATTTTCCGCCCGGCATACCTGGCGGGTCGGCAACGCTGATGCTACCAGTGGCAAATTCAGGAGCTGCATGTGCCGCGGCAACGTGATCCGTGCCGAAAAAGACGCGCATTGTAATTATCAGGACAGTCCTTTTTTCTTATTTTATATCCTGAAGAATTCCTTTAAGGAGGACTTATATCCAGTGGCCGATTGATATCTCAGTAACCACTTTTTCAACAGTCACTTTCAGAAAAAAGATATTTTTCTTAATACTGCCGTTCAACGGAGGTAAGTGCTTTTGGCCTGAAAACAGTTCCTTTTTATTATGGTTTATGCTGAACCGGTAACCCGCTACGATCCCGTCTCAATCTTCAGTCAGCAGCGTTTTCATCGCCTGTAAATTGGCAGAGCGTGTGCCCTTGTGCCATACCAGCCATATGGCAATCTGCCCCATTGCTTCGCTGAGAGGCCAGGCTTTAACACTGTCCCGCCCGGGCATACTTTCCAGCATGCTGGCCGGTATCAGTGCCAGTCCGGCACCGGCACTGACGCAGGCGAGAATACCGTGATACGACTCCATCTCGAAAATTTTGCCAGGAACCGCATGGGTGCGTGCGAACCAGTTTTCGAACAGGCGTCGGTAAGAGCAGTTTTCCCGAAAGGTATAGATGGTCGAGCCGGAAACGGCGGAGGCAGCGGACACCGGTGGATGATTCAACGCGGTAATCAATACCAGCTCCTCGGCGAAAACCGGTATCCCTTCAAGCCGGGGATGTTTGGGCGGGCCGTCGACAAAGGCCGCGCTGTACCTGCCGGCCAGCACGCCGTCAACCATATCGCCCGAAGGGCCGGTGGACAGATCCAGCCCGACCTGCGGCCAGCTCTGATGATAGCGCGCGATAAGCGGTGGCAGCCTGACGGCAGCGGTGCTTTCAATCGCCCCCAGCGTGAAGATGCCGTCAGGACGCTGACCGGAAACGCTCTGTTTTGCTTCCTCTGACAGTGCCAGAATGCGCTGGCTGTAAGCGAGAAAAGTTCTGCCATTATCGGTGATATACAGACGTAACTTTTCGCGCCGGAACAGCTCGCAGCCGAGCTCTTTCTCCAGCTGTTTCAGGCGGGTGGAAATATTTGATGGTACACGATGAAGTTTTTCTGCTGCCGCTGTAACGCTCCCTTCTTCTGCAATTGCACGAAATATCTCCAGCTGGGCCAGCTCCATATCTTTCTCATTTTAAGATATTAATTTTCATTATTATTCATTTTAAATGAATCAGTCGCAAGATTACGATGAACGCTATGCTAAGTCATGGCGAAACAGGCGCTGGCTTTCTCACCCATTTTGGTTTTCTGATAAGGCGGTAATGATGAAAAACGTTTCTTCGGCGGTAGCGGTTTCCCGCAATCCGGCCACGGGCGAGGTGTTTGCCCGTTATCCTTTTGCCACCATCGACGAGGTTGACCGCGCGCTGGCGTTAACCCATGGTGCATTTCAAGACTGGCGTCACAGCGTAATGAGCGATCGCGTCCGGCTGCTGCGTAACGTGGCCGGCGCCCTGCGTCAGCAGGCGCGTGAGCTGGCGGAAATGATGACCAGTGAGATGGGCAAGCCTGTCGATCAGGGGCTGGCAGAAGTCGAGAAAAGCGCCAGGCTGTGCGAATGGTACGCTGAGCATGGGCCGGCTTTCCTGCAGCGTGAACCAACGCTGGTCGAGGGTAACAAAGCCTTTGTCGATTACCTGCCGCTGGGCCCCGTTCTCTCGGTGATGCCGTGGAATTTTCCTGTCTGGCAAGTGTTGCGCGGCGCTGTGCCCATTCTGCTGGCAGGTAACAGCTACCTGTTGAAACCGGCACCGAATGTGATGGGATGTGCGCTGTTACTGCAGCAAATCCTGAGCCGCGCCGGCGTGCCGCAAGGGCTTTTTGCGGTGGTGAACGCCGATAATGACGGCGTGGCGCAGGCGATTAACGACCGGCGTATTGCCGCCGTGACCGTGACCGGCAGTGTGCGGGCCGGTGCGGCGATCGCTGCCCTTTCCGGTGCGGCGATAAAAAAATGTGTGCTGGAGCTGGGCGGTTCTGATGCCTTTATCGTGCTGGCGGAGGCGGATATTGATGCTGCGGTAAAAGGTGCCATCGCGGGCCGCTTTATGAATAACGGTCAGCTGTGTATTTCCGCGAAGCGCATTATCGTTGAAGCGGCGGTATTCGAAACGTTCCGGGATAAATTTGTCTGCGCAGTCAGAGAGATGAAAATCGGCGACCCACGCGAATCCGGAACATGGATAGGCCCGATGGCGCGTTACGATCTGCGCGACGAACTGGATGCTCAGGTGCAGGCCACGCTAAAAGAGGGGGCCACCTTGCTGCTTGGCGGCCACGTTCTGCCGGGCGAGGGAAACTACTATGCGCCGACGGTACTCAGTGACGTAAAGCCGGGTATGACCAGTTTTGTACAAGAACTGTTTGGTCCGGTGGCTTCGCTGATTATGGCCGATGATGCCGGACATGCGGTGGCGATGGCTAATGACTCGGAGTTCGGCCTCGGCGGCAGCCTGTGGAGCCGCGATCTTGCCGTTGCGCAGAAACTGGCGTCACGTATCGAAACCGGTAGTGTTTTCATTAACTCGCCGAGCTTCTCCGATCCGCGTGTTCCGATTGGTGGCGTGAAGAAAAGCGGCTTTGGTCGTGAGCTGTCTCATTTTGGCCTGCGTGAGTTTACCAATGCTCAGACGGTGTGGATGGAAGGATAACCGACTTACGGCTTTGCTTCCCCCTCCTCCGCGGTCGGTTGGAGGGGCGTTAACGTTAATTGCGCACGCATGACCAGATATCTTTGGGGCATTGATTTCAGGTTACCCACGTTCCGCATTCTTGACAGCGCTTCCTGCATACCGAGCGGTTGCCAGATCACCACTGCACGGATGACCAGCTCCGGCGCAACCCACTGAGGTAACGTTTTCTGAGTTTACCCCGCTGACCATCGTCCTGTGGCTGACGCGTTAAGGTGATTACGTTCCCTGCCTGAAATGAGGTTAAACGGCGGTGGCCGTCACCTGAAAGACGGCCACCGCCTGGACAAGTTGCTCAGCCTGTTCTTTCAGGTTTTCTGTAGCAGCGGCGCTTTCTTCCACCAAAGCAGCGTTTTGCTGCGTCACCATGTCGATCTGGGTGATGGCCTGTCCCACCTGTTTTACCCCTGAGCTTTGTTCCAGGCTCGCAGCACTGATTTCAGACACAATATATTTCACTTGTTTGATCGCCTCCATAATCCGCGTCATGGTTACGCCTGTTTCATCCACCAACAGACAGCCCTGCTCGACCTGCCCGACGCTGTTGGTAATTAATGTGCTGATTTCTTTGGCGGCATTGGCGCTGCGTTGTGCCAGGCTGCGCACTTCGGCGGCAACAACCGCGAATCCACGTCCCTGTTCACCTGCACGAGCGGCTTCCACCGCCGCATTCAGCGCCAGAATATTCGTCTGAAAGGCGATGCCATCGATCACATTGATGATTTCGGAAATTTTCTTTGAGCTGTCATTGATGACTCTCATGGTTGAGATAACACGCCCGACCATTAGCTCCCCTTCCGCTGCCAGCGTTGAGGCACCGGAAGCCAGCTGGCTGGCCTGATGTGCGTTTTCAGCGTTATTGCTGACGGTGGAACCCAGTTGTTCCATGGTGGCAGAGGTCTGTTGCAGCGAGCTGGCTTGTTCTTCCGTTCGCTGGCTGAGATCCTGGTTGCCCTGAGATATCTGGGTACTGGCGGTTGCCAGGCTTTCTGCATTGCTGCGCACGTTAGTCACCAGCGCGGAAAGGGATGACTGCATATCTTTCAGCTGGGCCAGCAGGCTGACACGATCGTGCTGCTCCACCAGGATGGGATGGGAAAGGTCGCCTCCTGCCATCAGCCTGACCTCCTGTGCTGCTGCCAGAGGCTCTCCGCCCAGCTGCCGAAGTAAACTGCGCAGGATCAGCGTTCCCAGTGCAACCGATATCAGCGTAACAGCCCCGGCAGCGAGGAGTGAAATGATGAGCGTCCTGAAATCCTTACGTTTCTGAGCAACTACCTTATTTTCCGCAACTGCATCCTGATGTTTTTTTAGAGTGGATAATGCACCAAATGTTTTATCCGCATACGCTTTTACTTCATTTCTGTTGATTTCGCTGGCTTTTTTTATGTCGCCAGACTCAACGGCCTGTACCTGATGCTCCATCCCCTTACGCATTAACTCATACGATGATATTAATCCGTTAAAGGACGACGTCATTGTGGTATCAATTGTGGGTTTAAGCTTATTTAACAGCGCGTTAACTTCGTCAAAGTTTTCGGTGTTTTGTTTTTTCCAGCCGGCAATCGATGCCGGGTCACCGATGGCGATCATCCGGAGAATGTTGATATCCACACGGGTGAGCAGGCCATCGACCTGACCAATTATCGAGGCAGACTGATAGTCTCTTTCATACAAATTCTGTAATTCTGACGTAGTGGCAGTTAGACGGGATAGTAAAAACGAAGTCAGTATCAAGAAAGATATGATTATCATTGCGATCGACATTGATAACTTTACCTTAACTGTCCATCTGTTCATGGGGTGCTCTCACAGCTTAACATTCTGGTGCTTTAAACACAGGTTGCCCGCCGGCGTACCCTGTAATATGACGAAGCGAGCCTCGTGTCTGAATGATATCGGCAAATCAGATACGTCCTTTAATGCAGACGGTTATCGATGCTTAAATATTCTGTTTTATTTGAGCATTTACATATCAACATGCTGATTTCACGGTTATTTTTTTATCTGTATTTTATATACCGACAAATGCGAAAGCCTGGCCATAATTTTTATTGTTTACGGTGAACGCCGCTGAAAACGGCGATCGTTATATTTAGCGGCGGGGGATGACGTGTTGGCCTGTAGAGGGATGGTGCAGCCAGGACGTCAATCTTTGCGCTGCCGGCTGTTCCAGGGATTGTCTGTTGGCATCTCCGGTTTTGCACTGTGGTTATCCTTCAGCGAGGCAATATAGAGATCTTCTACCTCTTTGCGCGCCCACGGCGTACGGCGCAGGAATTTCAGGCTGGACTTGATACTGGGGTCGCTCTTGAAGCAGTTAATATTGATGCGCTCTGCCAGCTGCTGCCAGCCAAAACGCGCAACCAGCATAGTGAGTAATGCTTCCAGCGTAACGCCATGTAACGGGTCTTTTGAAGAGTGAGTCGTCATGGTGGTATCCGGTAAATCAGTGTGAATGGCGCACACCTTACTGAGCGTCTGCGGCTTATGCAATGTCAGTATGGGGCGGTATCACGGTCTCCTTTTTACCGTAACATCCGCACAGCATCTCACCCGTGAATAAATAAATGGTCATAAGTGACCAATTAATGGCTAAGATAAACTATAATGGTTTATATGTGAACTCTTTAAGATTAGTGGTTATGTCTTTTATACATTTACTGTACTCACCTGCAGAGTTGGCCAGAGAGGTGGGTGAAAATGCTAAAACTCTTCGTTTATCCAGGAATCTCTCGCGTAAAACGCTGGCAATAAAATCAGGTGTTTCTGAGTCGACAATAAAACGATTCGAAATGACGGGAGTGGTTACGCTAGAGGCGCTAATTCTTATGGCGACAGCTCTGGATGAGCTCTCATCTGTTGCGAAGCTTTTTAAGCCTGAACATCCAAACAATTACGAAGAACTCAAAAATACGAAACGCAAACGGGGCATGCAATGAAGATGAGAGGGCTAAAGCATACAGAGTCACTCGTAGTTCTGAAAAGTGGAGTGAAGGTAGGAGAGCTGTTTAAGCCTGAAGGGAAAGGCATTTATTTCGTCTACGACCAACACTGGATTGCTACTGGGTTCAACCTGTCTCCTCTGACGATGAAATTTGATAACAAACCTCAGCTGGCTCAGGACGCAAAACTATTTGAGGGGTTACACGGTCCATTCGCAGACTCTCTCCCCGACGGGTGGGGAATGTTACTGATGGATAGATTTTTCAACAGCACCTTCGGGGATGGAACGGCTTACACAGTAACTGCCCTGGATCGCTTGGCTTATATGGGAGATCGATGCATGGGCGCCTTTGAATACCAGCCCAAAGCCGATAAATCGGCGCTAACCGGCACGGTCAGCTTAGCAGAACTTTTTGAACAATCTGTTGGCGTCCAGGAAGGAGAGACATCTACCGTGCTTAGTAAGCTGCGACTGGCAGGCGGCTCGCCTGGCGGAGCGCGCCCTAAAGCGATTGTCGCCTTGTCTCCAGATGGTAAGCATGCAACTTCGGCATTTGACAAAATCCCTGAAGGGTATTCACATTGGATCGTAAAATTCAGGGATCTAAACGAACCTGTCGAGACTGGTGGAATCGAGTTTGCATATGCTGAGATGGCGAGAGATGCAGGAATAGATATGGCAGAATCCAGTATCCTCAACATCACACTCCCAACCGGTCGTGTTGAGAACTTCTTTGCGACCAGGCGCTTTGACAGATGCGGGGACAAGAAGATCCACATGATAACTGTTGCAGCACTCATGTATGCAAGCTTCCGTGAACCCTCTATGGACTACGCAAGCCTTCTAAAGCTAACTCAGCACCTCACCAGGAACTCCAGGGAGGTCGAAAAGATGGCTCGCTTAATGATTTTTAACGCGTTATCGCATAACCACGATGATCACACTAAAAATTTTGCTTTTCTGTGTCACGATCCAGAGCACACAGGGGGAGAGTCCATTTGGACACTTGCTCCTGCATATGACCTGACTTTTTCACGGGCCATGGGTGAACACACTACAGGATTTGGAGGTAAAAATCCCGGAAAACCAACGAGAAAGCGCATCAATGAGATATGCCAGGATTACAAGTACCTCAAAGCTGATGAGTACATTGAGCAGACCCTCGATGCTCTTTCCAGGTGGAAAGATGTTTTCGAGCGACTGAAAATCCCTCAAAAATCAGGAACAGGAATCTTCAATATCTTAAATAAACTGCACAGGGATTTTGAATCCTAGCCAGTTGATTTCTGTGCTAATGAAGCGGTCAACAAAAACTGGCCACGGCTTTAGAGTTTTTCCAGAACCGATTTTTCGGTTCGTTTGGTGGTGATCCACCGTTGTAGTCGTGCGGTCTGAGCGTACTGCAACATCCCACGTACCGGTATCCTGAATCTGCGCGCATCTGCCATCCGACGTGTTTTTCCTGCTTTCAGCGGCCAGCGGCAATCATCGCCAAATGGCTGAACCCACGCAGTTCAAGCGCCATCGCCGCTTTTGCTGCCCGGATACCGCTGGCACAAACCAGCACGATGCGGCGGTCGGCGGGCGGCTGCCAGTCTGACAGCTGTTGAGGCAGGACCCGCTGTACGGCATCAGCAATGCTTTCCGGGGCCTCATCCACGCTGCGTAATTCCACAATACAGTCTTCAGCCGTCAGTAAATGGCGGTCGATAAACGGCACCGGGGGACGATCGGGTTCGGCCGCCGAATCAAAACGAAACGGGCGGAAATGCCATTGCACAAAATCGCAGTTGACCAGACAACCCAGCGGAGAAGGTGAGAAGTTCAGCAGGATACTGAGCGCCATCTGCGCCTGCATCGCGCCCAGCGTGGCGACGGCCGGGCCCATCACCCCGGCGGTATTGCAGTTCGCGGCAGAGCCCGGTAGCTGTGGAAAGAGGGCGCGGTAGCTGGGTGCGCCGCCGCAGAAACCGCCCACGTAACCCCGGCGTCCCAGAACGGAAGCGCTGACCAGTGGGATACGATGCGCCAGACAGGCATCCGAGAGCTGATAGGTCAGGGCGAAATTGTCGGCGGCATCGATCGCCAGGTCGATGCCATCAAGAGCGGCCGCCGTAGCGCTGGCCGTCAGGGCGTGGGGCCGTGCATCCACCACGCATGCAGGATTGCGGGTGGCCAGCGCGCGCCGGGCGCAGAACACTTTTTCCTCACCGATATCCTGCATGCCGTACAGCGTCTGACGATGCAGGTTATGCTCCTCAACCCTGTCGCCATCATACAGACGCAGATAGCCTGCGCCGGCAGCAGCCAGCAGCGGCAGCAGCGCTGAACCCAGGCCACCCGCGCCGATGACCAGCACACGCGCCTGAGCCAGGCGTTGCTGCCCGCTTTCGCCGATTTCCGGCAGCATCGATTGTCGTTGATAACGGCTCAT